>NZ_BAABGL010000005.1:0-5574 GCF_039541555.1 Brevibacterium pityocampae
TGGTGGAGAAATCATTTTCTCTGTCTTTTTCTTTTGGCTGGGATTGTATTTTTCTTATGGAGAGTTTGATCCTGGCTCAGGACGAACGCTGGCGGCGTGCTTAACACATGCAAGTCGAACGCTGAAGCCTGCAGCTTGCTGTGGGTGGATGAGTGGCGAACGGGTGAGTAACACGTGAGTAACCTGCCCCTGACTCTGGGATAAGCCCGGGAAACTGGGTCTAATACCGGATATGACCATTCTCCGCATGGAGTGGTGGTGGAAAGTTTTTCGGTTGGGGATGGGCTCGCGGCCTATCAGCTTGTTGGTGGGGTGATGGCCTACCAAGGCGACGACGGGTAGCCGGCCTGAGAGGGCGACCGGCCACACTGGGACTGAGACACGGCCCAGACTCCTACGGGAGGCAGCAGTGGGGAATATTGCACAATGGGGGAAACCCTGATGCAGCGACGCCGCGTGGGGGATGACGGCCTTCGGGTTGTAAACCTCTTTCAGTAGGGAAGAAGCCTTCGGGTGACGGTACCTGCAGAAGAAGTACCGGCTAACTACGTGCCAGCAGCCGCGGTAATACGTAGGGTACAAGCGTTGTCCGGAATTATTGGGCGTAAAGAGCTCGTAGGTGGTCTGTCACGTCTGCTGTGGAAACGCAAGGCTCAACCTTGCGCGTGCAGTGGGTACGGGCGGACTAGAGTGCAGTAGGGGAGTCTGGAATTCCTGGTGTAGCGGTGAAATGCGCAGATATCAGGAGGAACACCGGTGGCGAAGGCGGGACTCTGGGCTGTAACTGACGCTGAGGAGCGAAAGCATGGGGAGCGAACAGGATTAGATACCCTGGTAGTCCATGCCGTAAACGTTGGGCACTAGGTGTGGGGTCCATTCCACGGATTCCGCGCCGTAGCTAACGCATTAAGTGCCCCGCCTGGGGAGTACGGCCGCAAGGCTAAAACTCAAAGGAATTGACGGGGGCCCGCACAAGCGGCGGAGCATGCGGATTAATTCGATGCAACGCGAAGAACCTTACCAAGGCTTGACATACACCGGAATGTGCCAGAGATGGTTCAGCCCTTTGGGCTGGTGTACAGGTGGTGCATGGTTGTCGTCAGCTCGTGTCGTGAGATGTTGGGTTAAGTCCCGCAACGAGCGCAACCCTCGTTCTATGTTGCCAGCACGTGATGGTGGGAACTCATAGGAGACTGCCGGGGTCAACTCGGAGGAAGGTGGGGATGACGTCAAATCATCATGCCCTTTATGTCTTGGGCTTCACGCATGCTACAATGGTCGGTACAGAGGGTTGCGAAGCCGTGAGGCGGAGCGAATCCCAGAAAGCCGGTCTCAGTTCGGATCGTAGTCTGCAACTCGACTACGTGAAGTCGGAGTCGCTAGTAATCGCAGATCAGCAACGCTGCGGTGAATACGTTCCCGGGCCTTGTACACACCGCCCGTCAAGTCACGAAAGTCGGTAACACCCGAAGCCGGTGGCCTAACCCTTGTGGGGGGAGCCGTCGAAGGTGGGACTGGTGATTGGGACTAAGTCGTAACAAGGTAGCCGTACCGGAAGGTGCGGCTGGATCACCTCCTTTCTAAGGAGCTAACACATTTCAGTGTTGCCACGCTCGGGCCGTTCGTGTCCGGGGTGGTTGCTCATGGGTGGAACATCACAAGAACTGCTCTCACTGGGGTCTTCGGATCCGGGTGGGGGTGCTTGCCGGCGGGTCGNACGTGTTGCCACGCTCGGGCCGTTCGTGTCCGTGGTGGTTGCTCATGGGTGGAACATCACAAGAACTGCTCTCACTGGGGTCTTCGGATCCGGGTGGGGGTGCTTGCCGGCGGGTCGCACAGGGTGCGGTCCGGTTGGTGGGGGATGGGCACGCTGTTGGGTCCTGGGAGAACAGGCCCCCACATTTGTGGGTGGGTGTTTTTCTGTGGATGGCGGTCCTGCTGCCGGCACCAACCGTTCGGGTTGGTGTGTGGGGTGGGGTCTGCTGGTTGTTTGAGAATCGTATAGTGGACGCGAGCATCTGGACATCGCATACATGCCGTGGGTGTGTGTGGGGTGTTCTGTGTGATTTTGTTGTTGTGTTTCTTGTGTTATCCGACTCGGATGCTCCTGGTCATGCTGCGTGTCAGTGTGTGGGGGTGTGTGAGTGTTCAAGAGCGCATGGTGGATGCCTTGGCATCAGGAGCCGATGAAGGACGTTGTAACCTGCGATAAGCCTCGGGGAGTTGGTAAACGAACGGTGATCCGAGGGTGTCCGAATGGGGGAACCCCGCGACATGTCATGTGTCGTGACCCGCATCTGAATATATAGGGTGTGTGGGGGGAACGTGGGGAAGTGAAACATCTCAGTACCCACAGGAAGAGAAAATAAGAATGATTCCGTGAGTAGTGGCGAGCGAAAGCGGAAGAGCCTAAACCGTGTGTGTGTCAAGCGTGCAGGTGTTGCATGTGCGGTGTTGTGGGGCTATCCGTCTGAGGGCTGCATTCCTTGGGCATGGCTGTTGTGTGCGTAGTCGAACAGGTTGGGAAGCCTGACCGGAGTGGGTGAGAGTCCCGTAGACGAAACGTGTGCTGGTTGTGTGTGATGGTTCCCGAGTAGGACGGGACTCGTGTAATCCCGTGTGAATCTGCCAGGACCACCTGGTAAGGCTAAATACTCCCTGATGACCGATAGCGGATAGTACCGTGAGGGAATGGTGAAAAGTACCCCGGGAGGGGAGTGAAATAGTACCTGAAACCATGTGCTTACAAGCCGTCAGAGCCTTTCGGGGTGATGGCGTGCCTTTTGAAGAATGAGCCTGCGAGTTAGCGGTGCGTGGCGAGGTTAACCCTGGTGGGGTAGCCGTAGCGAAAGCGAGTCCGAAGAGGGCGTCCCAGTCGCGTGTCCTAGACCCGAAGCGGAGTGATCTAGCCATGGGCAGGGTGAAGCACGTGTAAGAGCGTGTGGAGGCCCGCACCCACTTCAGTTGAAAATGGAGGGGATGACCTGTGGTTAGGGGTGAAAGGCCAATCAAACTCTGTGATAGCTGGTTCTCCCCGAAATGCATTTAGGTGCAGCGTTGCGTGTTGCTTGCCGGAGGTAGAGCTACTGGATGGCTGATGGGCCCCACCGGGTTACTGACGTCAACCAAACTCCGAATGCCGGTAAGTGTAAGCGTGGCAGTGAGACTGCGGGGGATAAGCTTCGTAGTCGAGAGGGAAACAGCCCAGACCACCAACTAAGGCCCCTAAGCGTGTGCTCAGTGGGAAAGGATGTGGAGTTGCGAAGACAACCAGGAGGTTGGCTTAGAAGCAGCCACCCTTGAAAGAGTGCGTAATAGCTCACTGGTCAAGTGATTCCGCGCCGATAATGTAGCGGGGCTTAAGTACACCGCCGAAGTTGTGGCAATACCACGTGTGATGAGCCGCCGGCATGTCCGGTTGGTTGAGTTGTGGTATTGGGTAGGGGAGCGTCGTATGGCCGGTGAAGCTGCGGAGTGATCCAGTGGTGGAGGCTATACGAGTGAGAATGCAGGCATGAGTAGCGAAAGACGGGTGAGAAACCCGTCCGCCGGATGACCAAGGGTTCCAGGGCTAGGCTAATCCGCCCTGGGTAAGTCGGGACCTAAGGCGAGGCCGACAGGCGTAGTCGATGGACAACGGGTTGATATTCCCGTACCGGCGAAGAACCGCCAATACCGAGGCATGTGATACTAACCAGCCGAGACCGTCTCCTGTCCTTCGGGACGGGTGTGCGGTCGAGGCTGGGACCTGAATGTGTAGTAGGTAAGCGTATTAACAGGTGTGACGCAGGAAGGTAGCCGGGCCGCGCGATGGTTGTCGTGGTCTAAGGTCGTAGGGCGACAGGTAGGTAAATCCGTCTGTCATGTGTCTGAGAGCTGATGGGCACCCACATCTGGTGGGTGATCCGGTGATCCTATGCTGCCGAGAAAAGCATCGACGTGAGGTTCTAGCCGCCCGTACCCTATTACCGACTCAGGTGGTCAGGTAGAGAATACTAAGGCGATCGAGATAATCGTGGTTAAGGAACTCGGCAAAATGCCCCCGTAACTTCGGGAGAAGGGGGGCCATCCTGGTGAGGAAGATTTTCTCTTCTGAGCTGGTGGTGGCCGCAGAGACCAGGGAGAAGCGACTGTTTACTAAAAACACAGGTCCGTGCGAAGTTGTAAGACGATGTATACGGACTGACGCCTGCCCGGTGCTGGAAGGTTAAGAGGACCTGTTAGAACTTCGGTTCGAAGCGGAGAATTTAAGCCCCAGTAAACGGCGGTGGTAACTATAACCATCCTAAGGTAGCGAAATTCCTTGTCGGGTAAGTTCCGACCTGCACGAATGGCGTAACGACTTCTCCACTGTCTCAACCACGAACTCGGCGAAATTGCACTACGAGTAAAGATGCTCGTTACGCGCAGCAGGACGGAAAGACCCCGAGACCTTCACTACAGTTTGGTATTGGTGTTCGGTGTGGCTTGTGTAGGATAGGTGGGAGACTGTGAAGCATGCACGCCAGTGTGTGTGGAGTCATCGTTGAAATACCACTCTGGCCATAGTGGATTCCTTAACTTCGGACCCTGATCGGGTTCAGGGACAGTGCCTGATGGGTAGTTTAACTGGGGCGGTTGCCTCCCAAAGAGTAACGGAGGCGCCCAAAGGTTCCCTCAGCCTGGTTGGCAATCAGGTGTCGAGTGTAAGTGCACAAGGGAGCTTGACTGTGAGACGGACGTGTCGAGCAGGAGCGAAAGCTGGGACTAGTGACCCGGCCGTGGATTGTGGAATCGCGGTCGCTCAACGGATAAAAGGTACCTCGGGGATAACAGGCTGATCTTGCCCAAGAGTCCATATCGACGGCATGGTTTGGCACCTCGATGTCGGCTCGTCGCATCCTGGGGCTGTAGTCGGTCCCAAGGGTTGGGCTGTTCGCCCATTAAAGCGGTACGCGAGCTGGGTTTAGAACGTCGTGAGACAGTTCGGTCCCTATCCGCTGCGTGCGTAGGAAATTTGAGAAGGGCTGTCCTTAGTACGAGAGGACCGGGACGGACGAACCTCTGGTGTGCCAGTTGTACCGCCAGGTGCATGGCTGGTTGGCTACGTTCGGAAAGGATAACCGCTGAAAGCATCTAAGCGGGAAGCCTGCTTCAAGATGAGATTTCCATCGAGGCGCCCTACAGACTATGGGGTTGATAGGCCAGATGTGGAAGCGCAGCAATGCGTGGAGCTGACTGGTACTAATACGCCGATCACTCACCCACCACCCTTTTCCGGGTGTGTTCGGGTCGGGTAACACAAGCACACACAACACCGTGTTTGAATCCTCTTATGAGAGCACACGCCAACCGTCGGGTTGGTGAGTATGCTTCGCGTCCACTAGAACAATGACCATCCCGGCCGGCAGCGGCCCTGGGTGGTTCCGCAGAAACCGGACACGTACGAGCGTGTTCGTCCCATGGTTTTGCGGTGGTCATAGCGGCAGGGAAACGCCCGGTCCCATTCCGAACCCGGAAGCTAAGCCTGCCAGCGCTGATGGTACTGCACTCGACAGGGTGTGGGAGAGTAAGTCACCGCCGCAATATTCTTCA